>NZ_CP109487.1:5172500-5180000 GCF_036227605.1 Streptomyces sp. NBC_01439
GCCGGCCCCAGTGAACTTGTTCTCTTCGGAGTGCAGGGTGATGGGTGGCTGGTCGTTGTTTGAGAACTACACAGTGGACGCGAGCATCTGTGGCCAAGTTTTTAAGGGCGCACGGTGGATGCCTTGGCACCAGGAACCGATGAAGGACGTGAGAGGCCGCGATAGGCCCCGGGGAGCTGCCAACTGAGCTTTGATCCGGGGGTGTCCGAATGGGGAAACCCGGCAGTCGTCATGGGCTGTCACCCACTGCTGAACACATAGGCAGTGTGGAGGGAACGAGGGGAAGTGAAACATCTCAGTACCCTCAGGAAGAGAAAACAACCGTGATTCCGGGAGTAGTGGCGAGCGAAACCGGATGAGGCCAAACCGTATGCGTGTGATACCCGGCAGGGGTTGCGCATGTGGGGTTGTGGGAATGAGCTTGATCGGTCTGCCGGCCGGTCGGCGAGTCAGAAACCGTTGATGTAGTCGAAGGACATGCGAAAGGTCCGGCGTAGAGGGTAAGACCCCCGTAGACGAAACATCAGCGGCTTGCTTGCTCATCTCCCAAGTAGCACGGGGCCCGAGAAATCCCGTGTGAATCTGGCGGGACCACCCGCTAAGCCTAAATATTCCCTGGTGACCGATAGCGGATAGTACCGTGAGGGAATGGTGAAAAGTACCGCGGGAGCGGAGTGAAATAGTACCTGAAACCGTGTGCCTACAAGCCGTGGGAGCGTCGCTGTATGTGCTTGCACATGCAGTCGTGACTGCGTGCCTTTTGAAGAATGAGCCTGCGAGTTAGCGGTGTGTAGCGAGGTTAACCCGTGTGGGGAAGCCGTAGCGAAAGCGAGTCCGAATAGGGCGATTGAGTTGCACGCTCTAGACCCGAAGCGGAGTGATCTAGCCATGGGCAGGTTGAAGCGGAGGTAAGACTTCGTGGAGGACCGAACCCACCAGGGTTGAAAACCTGGGGGATGACCTGTGGTTAGGGGTGAAAGGCCAATCAAACTCCGTGATAGCTGGTTCTCCCCGAAATGCATTTAGGTGCAGCGTCGTGTGTTTCTTGCCGGAGGTAGAGCACTGGATAGGCGATGGGCCCTACCGGGTTACTGACCTTAGCCAAACTCCGAATGCCGGTAAGTGAGAGCACGGCAGTGAGACTGTGGGGGATAAGCTCCATGGTCGAGAGGGAAACAGCCCAGAGCATCGACTAAGGCCCCTAAGCGTACGCTAAGTGGGAAAGGATGTGGAGTCGCAGAGACAACCAGGAGGTTGGCTTAGAAGCAGCCACCCTTGAAAGAGTGCGTAATAGCTCACTGGTCAAGTGATTCCGCGCCGACAATGTAGCGGGGCTCAAGCGTACCGCCGAAGTCGTGTCATTGCAGCAATAGGGCCAACGCCCGCTGTGATGGGTAGGGGAGCGTCGTGTGCCGGGTGAAGCAGCAGCGGAAGCTAGTTGTGGACGGTTCACGAGTGAGAATGCAGGCATGAGTAGCGATACACACGTGAGAAACGTGTGCGCCGATTGACTAAGGGTTCCTGGGTCAAGCTGATCTGCCCAGGGTAAGTCGGGACCTAAGGCGAGGCCGACAGGCGTAGTCGATGGACAACCGGTTGATATTCCGGTACCCGCTTTGAAACGCCCAATATCGAATCAGGCGATGCTAAGTCCGTGAAGCCGTTCCGGACCCTTCGGGGAAAGGAAAGTGGTGGAGCCGACGAACCAGACTTGTAGTAGGTAAGCGATGGGGTGACGCAGGAAGGTAGTCCAGCCCGGGCGGTGGTAGTCCCGGGGTAAGGGTGTAGGCCGAGGGGTAGGCAAATCCGTCCCTCATATAAGGCTGAGACCTGATGCCGAGCCGATTGTGGTGAAGTGGATGATCCTATGCTGTCGAGAAAAGCCTCTAGCGAGTTTCATGGCGGCCCGTACCCTAAACCGACTCAGGTGGTCAGGTAGAGAATACCGAGGCGTTCGGGTGAACTATGGTTAAGGAACTCGGCAAAATGCCCCCGTAACTTCGGGAGAAGGGGGCCATCACTGGTGATAGCACTTGCTGCTTGAGCTGGGGGTGGCCGCAGAGACCAGCGAGAAGCGACTGTTTACTAAAAACACAGGTCCGTGCGAAGCCGTAAGGCGATGTATACGGACTGACGCCTGCCCGGTGCTGGAACGTTAAGGGGACCGGTTAGTGACCTTTCGGGGTTGCGAAGCTGAGAACTTAAGCGCCAGTAAACGGCGGTGGTAACTATAACCATCCTAAGGTAGCGAAATTCCTTGTCGGGTAAGTTCCGACCTGCACGAATGGCGTAACGACTTCTCGACTGTCTCAACCATAGGCCCGGTGAAATTGCACTACGAGTAAAGATGCTCGTTTCGCGCAGCAGGACGGAAAGACCCCGGGACCTTTACTACAGTTTGATATTGGTGTTCGGTTCGGCTTGTGTAGGATAGGTGGGAGACTTTGAAGCAGCCACGCCAGTGGTTGTGGAGTCGCCGTTGAAATACCACTCTGGTCGTGCTGGATGTCTAACCTCGGTCCGTGATCCGGATCAGGGACAGTGTCTGATGGGTAGTTTAACTGGGGCGGTTGCCTCCCAAAGGGTAACGGAGGCGCCCAAAGGTTCCCTCAGCCTGGTTGGCAATCAGGTGTTGAGTGTAAGTGCACAAGGGAGCTTGACTGTGAGACCGACGGGTCGAGCAGGGACGAAAGTCGGGACTAGTGATCCGGCGGTGGCTTGTGGAAGCGCCGTCGCTCAACGGATAAAAGGTACCCCGGGGATAACAGGCTGATCTTCCCCAAGAGTCCATATCGACGGGATGGTTTGGCACCTCGATGTCGGCTCGTCGCATCCTGGGGCTGGAGTCGGTCCCAAGGGTTGGGCTGTTCGCCCATTAAAGCGGTACGCGAGCTGGGTTTAGAACGTCGTGAGACAGTTCGGTCCCTATCCGCTGTGCGCGTAGGAATATTGAGAAGGGCTGTCCCTAGTACGAGAGGACCGGGACGGACGAACCTCTGGTGTGCCAGTTGTCCTGCCAAGGGCATGGCTGGTTGGCTACGTTCGGGAGGGATAACCGCTGAAAGCATCTAAGCGGGAAGCCTGCTTCAAGATGAGTATTCCCACCTCCTTGAGAGGGTAAGGCTCCCAGTAGACGACTGGGTTGATAGGCCAGATGTGGAAGCCCGGTAACGGGTGAAGCTGACTGGTACTAATAGGCCGAGGGCTTGTCCTCAGTTGCTCGCGTCCACTGTGTTAGTTCTGAAATAACGAACAGCTGTGATGATAGCCAGCGTTCTAAATTTCATAGTGTTTCGGTGGTCATAGCGTTAGGGAAACGCCCGGTTACATTCCGAACCCGGAAGCTAAGCCTTTCAGCGCCGATGGTACTGCAGGGGGGACCCTGTGGGAGAGTAGGACGCCGCCGAACAATTATTGCGGAAGCCCCGCACCAGCCCTTTATGGGTTCGGTGCGGGGCTTTTCTGCGTTCACGGCAAGGCCAATGTGCGGTCACCAGCAACCGATGTCAGACGTGCGCTGTAGCTTCCCCGCATGGGTGCATATCTGGTGAGCGTCGGCGCGGAGGAATGGTTCGGTGAAGAGGAAGACGAATGGGGCGAAGTCGCTTCAGCGCTCAACGCCGAACTGAGACAGCGAGGCCTGCCGCCCTACGAAAACGTACCCCCGGAGACGGAATTCGCAGCCGGCTCGGGCCAAGCCTTCGAGGAGAAGCTGAGCCTCTCCATGACCGGGTTCTTCGCCCTGTGCGAGACGCACCTGACACATGAGGAATCGGAGGTCCTCTGCGGCTGGACCGTGCTCGTGCCCATCCCGCTCGACGAGGAGATCTGGCTGCCCATCGACTTCGGTTACTACGAGTCGACCATGGTCGTCGGTGCTCCCCAGGTGCTACCGCTCGCGGAGAAGCTGGCGACGGCCATCGGACTGCCGGCGGAAACTCCGGCCACATGCGACAACCTCGACCTGAGCACCTGGTTCAGGAACCAGGCGAAGGAGCTGGTCTCTACTCGAACAGGGCTGTGGAGCAGGGACCTGGACGCAGCCTTCTACGTCGCACTGTTCTTGCGCGCTGCCCAGCACTCGATCCGGCGGGGCTGCCCCATCGTCTCCGCCTGAGACCCGCCTTCGGCCCTGGACGTCCAGCCCCTCGGCTGCTGGTGCGGGCGCACCAGGAGCCGAGCAAGGTCGCGTTGGCACCCGCTGACTCAAGGACACCGGCCGCTTTCTGATCGTGCGCCGGGCAGCGCCAGTTCGGTGCGCTACCGGCGCGCGATGATGCTGCTGGCCCCGGCCGGGGGGAACCGGGTCCCGGTGATCGCCCAGCTGGTGCAGGCCGACGAGGACACCTTCCGCGATGTGATCCACCGGTTCAACGAGATCGGCCTGGCCTGCCTGGACCCTCGGTGGGCGGGAGGTCGTCCCCGCCGGCTGAGTTCTGACGACGAGGACTTCGTCGTCCAGACGGCCACCACCCGCCCGACCAAGCTCGGCCAGCCCTTCACCCGCTGGTCGATCCGCAAACCCGCCGCCTACCTGAGGAAAGTCCACGGCCGCGGCATCCGGCCCACCGCAAGGTCGGGCTGGGCTCCCGTCGGCCACCCCGAGCGGCATCCCGCGACCTACCACTGCACCCGTGGTGTCCGGTCCTTCCACGGCTGCTACTCGATCGGCGACGACAGGCCGTGGGGCGTCAACCGCCGCAAGAAGGGGACGGTCCAGACTCGGGCTCTGCACGCCTACCTCCGCTGGCGCAACATCAACGCCCGCCCCCCGACGTCCTAGCCGCCCAACGCCGCGAACGTGTTCGCATCCGCAGCGAGACGGGCATCCGCTGGGGCGGGCCCCCTCTCCCAGCCGTCTGATCACTGAGAGGCCCGCACTGCAGCACCCGCCGACGTGATGTCCAGGTCAATCAGGAGCTCCTCGCCCTCCCAACGACCACGCTGCGAGATCTCCAGCCCGATCAGCGCCAACTCCGCCGCTTTGTCCCTCAGCAGGTACTGCTCATGGGTTTCGGGAGCCTGCCCACTCGATTCCTCCCTATCCCACGCGGCTACGGCCGCCTCGGCCACAGCCCTGGGCAGACGCACCGAGACCCGGTCAACCTGGATGTCAACCTGCCTCCCGATCGCTGCCAGCACCTTCGAGTCTTCCCCGTACCTGACGTACTGCTCGTGATCCACCACGAGACGAGGCTACGCAGGAGCACACCATCCGTCGCCACGATTACCCGGCGAACGTATGCGGCCAGAGCACCAGCCAGACGGGTTCTGTGACCGCTACGGGCGCGCTGTCCAGCAGAAGCTCGCTGTTCCAGATGCCGGGGCCAGTGACCGTTGGATCGCACGGATCGCCTCCGTCTTCCGGTCTCCGGACCCCGTTACCAGGTGCCGCCAGGGCGAGCAGGTGCGGTACTTCCACGCGATGCCCTCAAGGGTGCCGCGGCGGCTGGCACACCGTCGCCGCGGACCGGATCGGCCGGCACCAGCAGCTCGATCCGGTCCCACATCGCAGCAGTGATCACTAAGCGGACAGACACACCCGATCGACTGACCACCCCGATCACCTGCGCAGCAGGCTGGCCGGCCAGCCGTAGGTCAGTGGCGGAGGGCGCTGTCGAGCTCGTAGTAGAGCGTGTCCAGCCGACTGCGACCAGGGCTGCGCGCCGGCATGCGGCGCAGCAGGGCGCGGACCTCCGGCGGGGCGTGCTCGATCGCCCAGCTGATCTCTTCGTCAGCGCCCGCCGCATCGCCCGCGGCGAGTTCACGGGCGAGTGCCTCGTAGACGGCGGGGCCCAGTAGGTGCTTCGACTGGTGCGGGGTGGCCAAGGGGTGGATGTACGGGGTCGCTGCCGCGTGGCACGCGGCGCGGGCGGCGGCCGTGGCTGCCGGGTCGTCGACCTCGCGCGCCGCCGCGTGGGCCGCCCAGGCGAGCGAACGCAGCTTCGCAGTGCGCTTGCCCTCGCGTACGAAGGCTCGGATGCCTTCGATCGCCTCGCGCGGGCGGGTGTCGGCTGGAGCCTTCGCCTCGAACAGGGGAAGGGCCCGCTCGACGCAATCGGCGGCCCAGATGCCGAGTTGGCGGCGGTCTTCTTCGCTGATAGCTATCTCGTCCATCCGCCCATCATGTGCGGGCTCGGCGTGCCGTGGACCTACGGGGCTTCGTGGAGCCGGGCCAACAGGGCCACCAGGCGCTCCCTTTCGGCAGGGCTGAGCGGGGCGAGGAATTCGGCGTTGGCCGCTTCGGCCAGGGCTGCGCAACGGGTGAGTACGGCAGTCCCCTTGGGGGTGACGGTGACGGCGTTCTTGCGGCGGTCGTCGGGGTTCGGGGCGCGCCGTACGAGGCCCGCCTCCTGGAGGTGGTTGAGCATGCCGACCATGTCCTTGGGGTCGACGGCGAGCCGGCGGCCCAGGTCGGCCTGGGCGACGGGCCCGTACTCGGCGGTGGCGGCCAGCACCGCATGGTGCATGAGCTTCAAGCCCTCTGCGGCGATCGCCTCCGCGACGAGTCCGCGGCCGCGCGCCGCGACGCGGCCGACGAGCCAGGAGGGCAGGGACTGGATGTGCTGGAGGGCCGAGGTCATGGGCCCACCCTAGCGAAAGTCGTTGGACATCCCCACGACTTTGACCTTATCGTTGGGATGTCCAATGAAAATGATCGGGGTCGGGGAGGTCCTGTGCTGCGCATTCGCCATGAGGTCAACGGTGGGCCGGAGGTGCTGTTCGCCGAGGAGGCCGACATGCCCTCGGCGGGGGTCGGAGAGCTGCTGATCCGGGTCGAGGCGGTCGGCGTGACCCTGCCGACCGTGCGCAAGGTGCGGGAGGGCAGCGAGCCCGTCCCGTTCGGCGGTGAGGTGGCGGGGACCGTCGTCGCCACCGGCCCCGGCGTCACCGGCTTTGTCGCCGGGGAACGCGTCACGGGACTGTGCTTCGCCGACGCCTACGCCGAGTACGCGGTGCTCAGCACCGCGATGACCTCCCGGATCCCGGCCGGCGCGGGCGCCGTGGAGGCGGTCGCGCTGGTCCGCAGCGGGCTGGTCGCCCGTGGCGCGTACGAGGCCGCGCGCGTGGAGTCCGGCGAGTCGGTCCTGGTGACGGCGGCGGCGAGCGCCGTGGGGACGCTCGCCCTGCAGTACGCGAAGGCGGGCGGGGCGGGACGCGTCGTCGCGGCGGTCAGCAGCGCGGACAAGGCCGACTTCGTCCGCGGCCTGGGCGCCGACGAGGTCGTCCTGTACGAGGATGCCGACTGGGGCGGCCCGTATGACGTGATCCTCGACGGCGTCGGCGGCGACCTGCTCGGCCCGGCGGTACGGTCCCTGGCGACGGGCGGCCGCCTGGTTGCCTTCAGCTCCGGCGGCGGCACGGTGCAGGCGTACGAACTCCTGCTCCGAGGCGCCTCGTTGATCGGCTTCCAGATACGGGCCGTCGCCACCGGCAAGCCCGAACTGTACGAGCGTTGGCTGCGCGAGCTCTGGCAGCTGTACGCCGCGGGTACCTTGC